>NZ_JAWRXB010000136.1:0-378 GCF_046535245.1 Paraburkholderia sp. SIMBA_030 | reverse complement strand
CACCTGCAATACCTTGTGGACCGGTAATGGCTTCAATAAACTCCGCTTCAGTCTTACCAGCGTTACCAGCCAACCCTTCCCATACTTCATAGGCGGAGGCACCAGTGTCGCCTTTTAGCGAATCAATAAAGTCTTGTACGGTCAAGCCAGTATTGCCTGGTAAGGCTTCCCAGGTCTCAAAGGCAGATTGTCCATTGTCACCATCAGTACCGGTGATGTCATTGATGAAGTCCTGTACATATATTGTAGGTGCTTTCATTGCCATATTGGGAATTATCATCAACACGGTAATTAGCTTGCAAGTCGTAATACGTGTCGGCTAATTGGTAGCCGATAAAAGCACTTTTTATAGTGCGGCTATCGACATCGTATTCAGTA
>NZ_JAWRXB010001346.1:0-246 GCF_046535245.1 Paraburkholderia sp. SIMBA_030 | reverse complement strand
GCCTCAACCTTTCCCGGCCACCCTAAGCGAACCTTTCCGAGACTAAAGGCGTCGGGACAAGCGAAACCGATAACTAAACGACCGACACGCGCCGACCGCTAGCCGGAGATCATGCGCCCGTTTACGATCCTTTCGGTACCGCGAAGGCGACGATCTCGTCGCCGTTGCGAGATTGAAGGCCACCGTGGCCACCAGCGGCAATGACAACGTATTGCCGGCCGTCCTTGCCAAGATAGGTCAGAGGGG
>NZ_JAWRXB010001345.1:0-246 GCF_046535245.1 Paraburkholderia sp. SIMBA_030 | reverse complement strand
CCCCGTGTTCCGGAGACCTGCATAGCCGGGCATACTCGCAACACCTCGCCCGGTTCGAACAAATTCTAGGAGGAGTGCCACATGGGGGCTGTCCAAGGCAGCATGCTGCTCGTATTCACGCTGATCGCGATTGCCGCGCTGATCCTGATGATCGCGCGCTACAAGATCTACCCGTTCCTGGTGCTGATCATCGTTTCGCTGGGCCTCGGTCTCGTCGTCGGCATGCCGATGGACAAGATCGTCAAG
>NZ_JAWRXB010001344.1:0-246 GCF_046535245.1 Paraburkholderia sp. SIMBA_030 | reverse complement strand
CTGTCGGTGATCGTGTTCGACGATGTCGACGAGGCGGTCAGGATCGCTAACGATACCGAGTACGGGCTCGCGGCGGCCGTGTGGACGTCGGATCTGACGACCGCGCACGACGTGTCGCGCCGGCTGCGCGCGGGCACGGTGTGGGTGAACTGCTATGACGAGGGTGGCGACATGAACTTTCCGTTCGGCGGCTACAAGCAGTCGGGCAATGGCCGCGACAAGTCGCTGCACGCGCTCGAGAAGTAC
>NZ_JAWRXB010001343.1:0-246 GCF_046535245.1 Paraburkholderia sp. SIMBA_030 | reverse complement strand
GCAGCCGTCCGGCCGATCCAGCGCAGCATGATGCGGCTCGCGACATAACGATGGCGCTGCGCGGCGTTCGGATGCAGGCGCGCGCGGTTGCGCTCGGCGTCCGAGAGCCAATGCTCGCTTTCGTGAATCGCGACGGGCAGCCAGCTCGCGCGAAAGCGCCACACATGCAGCACGCCCGCGCCTGGCATAACGAGCGGCGCGGGGAAACTGCGCGTGAGCCGATGTGTCGTGAACAGCGGCGTGAGC
>NZ_JAWRXB010001342.1:0-246 GCF_046535245.1 Paraburkholderia sp. SIMBA_030 | reverse complement strand
CCCTGCGCCGGTGGCGACTGCCACGATACGGACTCGATGAGCGCGCGTGGCACCTCGACGCGCACGTATCCCTTCTCGCGCTCGTCGAACGCGGACATGTCGTTGCCGGCAACGGGATAGATCACGCCGTTGATTGTCATCGGCGCTTCACCTTCGAACGGACGCCGCAGTCCGAGTGCCGTGAAGCCGGTGCGCGCGCGGTCGCTCCAGCTGCGCACGTAGCCGAACGCCGCCGAAACGCGCACC
>NZ_JAWRXB010001341.1:0-246 GCF_046535245.1 Paraburkholderia sp. SIMBA_030 | reverse complement strand
ATAACAGCAATCGCCTTAACTAGGCGATTGCTGTGATACGAATCGATACCTGTTGGTGACTGCTGACGAAGCCGAGATATTCATATGCAATTCCATACTTATTATAAAACTCGCGCCAAGCTAAAAATTCGTGCTGCTCATAGCCGGGGTAGTTAAAATACTCGTCGAAACAGATCACGGTGCCGGCCTTCAAATATGGCCGGCATGTCTCCAAGATGGTGCGTGTGCCCGCGTACAAATCGCAAT
>NZ_JAWRXB010001340.1:0-246 GCF_046535245.1 Paraburkholderia sp. SIMBA_030 | reverse complement strand
CACTTGGCGCGAGCGCAGGTGATGGACTGCAACGAGCGGTGTTGAGCGCTTCTTTTCGATCAGCCAGAAGCCGGCGAAGGATACGACACCTCCTGCGAGCAGGCCAAGGGCCGCCGGGGAGGTCCACCCGGCCGAAGATCCTGTGGATACGAAGTAGGTGATGAAAACCAGGAACACCGACAGGGACCCTGCGCCCCACCAGTCCATCCGGCCGGGTGCCACGGCGGACTTACCGCCGGGGACGAC
>NZ_JAWRXB010001339.1:0-246 GCF_046535245.1 Paraburkholderia sp. SIMBA_030 | reverse complement strand
CATGCTCGACGGCCTGCCCAATCTCCAGGATCTGCACAAGCTACTGATCGGCGAAGAGACCAAGGAAAACCTCGAATGCGATCTGAAACTCGAACAGATTTCGCAGTCGACGTGTAAGGAAGCGATTGTTTATTGCGAATCGGTTCGCGATTTCATTTCGCGTGAAATCTTCACGAAGATTCTCGACGACACCGAAGAGCACATCGACTGGCTCGAAACGCAAATCGACCTGATCGACAAGGTCGG
>NZ_JAWRXB010001338.1:0-246 GCF_046535245.1 Paraburkholderia sp. SIMBA_030 | reverse complement strand
AGAGTTGGAATGACGGTTAGGAAGTTCTTTGGGATTATAATCAAGTTTATAGGATGCTATTATGTTACCCAGTACATCCACTTCATTGACTTGATTTAAAAATAATCGCTTGTCCGAAAGTTGATCTTTCACTAGAACAGCTGGGTGGATCTTTGAATGATCAAGGTATCCTATACGATAACTTTGTATAAGGTCAATTTTTTTAATTTGATTAAGCTTCTTATCTTTAAGTATAAGACTATTTAG
>NZ_JAWRXB010001337.1:0-246 GCF_046535245.1 Paraburkholderia sp. SIMBA_030 | reverse complement strand
CCGACGCACAAAACCTCTCGACACTCGAGCGTGGGCAGGCGCGGTTCTACGCATTGGTGAAAGGGACCGAAACCGAGCATCAGCTGCGGTTGCTGACCGTTCTCTGAAACCGGATTTCCGAGTGGAGCACGGCGCGGTGAGATTCGACCGCGCTACCTGAATGCGGATCAACCCGTCCACTGCACCCAAGGCGCAGCATGAAACTGGTTTTGGTAGGTGCTTTGTTGTGCTGTGTGATCGTCTTCC
>NZ_JAWRXB010001336.1:0-246 GCF_046535245.1 Paraburkholderia sp. SIMBA_030 | reverse complement strand
AGACTTGACTGCTGCAAATGATGACGAGCAAAACGTCAGCTCAGATGAGACCTCAGCCAACCTTGGTGATCCGTTATCAAACGGTCAGCAAACGCCAGATGGTGAGTGGAGTGCGTATGGTCGTACTGATTATGGTCAGCGCTACTCGCCTCTAGATAAAATCAATACCGATAACGTCAAAGATTTAGAATTGGCTTGGCAAATCCAAACAGGTGATGTCAAAGGTCCTGACGATGTCGGCGAGAC
>NZ_JAWRXB010001335.1:0-246 GCF_046535245.1 Paraburkholderia sp. SIMBA_030 | reverse complement strand
ATTCGGCAAGGACGAGGATCCTCGCGACTTCCTCAAGGCAACGCTCGGGGATGCGGCGCGCGACGAGACAATCCAGGTCGTTTCGCAGGCGCCGAGCAAGATCAGCGGGTTGACGCTGGTTCTTGCCTCACCCGAATTCAACCGCCGATAAGGAGACCGGCCATGACAGAGTTTTTGCTTTCCCGCCGTGGTTTTCTGGCCTCCGCCTGCTGTCTCGCCGCTGCCCCGGTTTTCACGCCCGTCACC
>NZ_JAWRXB010001334.1:0-246 GCF_046535245.1 Paraburkholderia sp. SIMBA_030 | reverse complement strand
CCACCGGTAACGGTGCTCAGGAGGCCAGATCATGAGATGCCCTTGCTCCCGGGCGTAAGGAGCCGCCAGTCCCGCGTCAGTGGACACCCTCACAGGTCGCAGGGGCCTTGATCCCTGATAACACTCAGCATTCTTGGCGGGATGACGTGGGGCGAGGACTGGAGAGCAGAAGATGAGGTGACCAATATGGCATTGGTGGGTAGACGCGAAGGTCGTAATTTTGGGTACGGCAGGCAACTGAGCTAC
>NZ_JAWRXB010001333.1:0-246 GCF_046535245.1 Paraburkholderia sp. SIMBA_030 | reverse complement strand
CAAAGGGAAAGACGTTTGATCATGACAATGCCTGCCAGTTCGCTGCCAGCCGCAGGACAGCGAAAACATTCGCTCGTAAGCTTCTGCGCTGGACGACCGGTTCGGCGCTCCTATTGATCTTGTTCGCCTACTTTGGAGCAGGACATTGAAACGGTCCAACCAACAGGTTCGCCTGCGCATTCGCCAGCCGCAATTCAATCTTCCCCCCAGTGGCCTATTGGCTACCCGGGAAACAGCCATGCCCCC
>NZ_JAWRXB010000135.1:0-379 GCF_046535245.1 Paraburkholderia sp. SIMBA_030 | reverse complement strand
AAGGACAACCCCGAGTACCTCATCTGGACTGATGGAGTACCCAATGGTGAGACGCTCGACGAGGTTGCTGCCCGGGCCGACAAAATCATCGGACGGGTGCTGGAGTCCGGAATGGATAACGTGCTGGTGGTTGCCCATGGGCATTTCTCCAGGATCCTGACGGCCCGATGGCTCGAAATGGACGCCCGCGAGGGGCGGCACTTTGTCCTGGGAACCGCGAAGGTGTGCACTTTGGGATGGGATAAGAGAACACCTGCGATTGTCCGTTGGGGCCTCTAGAAAACAATTCAGAAAAACTTGTGGCAAATTAGCGAATTGTGCTGGTCAAAGTCCTTTGGGATGAGGTAGCTTATATCTTGTTCCCAGAGCGACTCGCCGG
>NZ_JAWRXB010001332.1:0-246 GCF_046535245.1 Paraburkholderia sp. SIMBA_030 | reverse complement strand
TTCATGTGCTCACGTGTAAGGGCGGCACGATGTTGGAGCGACAAGTACGTATTCGGGTCAAGTGATCGCGACAGTTGTTGCACGGGCCGCGTTCCGGCCAGAACCTCCATGGCTGCCTGCGCAATGGTTCGGGCCACCAAGCGGACGTCGATGTCTTGCCCCGGGGAGCCGGAAACGGCGGCTGTACGTTTTATTCGCGAACGGTTAGCAGTTGCTGTGGTCACGGTCATACCTCTGGAATCACAA
>NZ_JAWRXB010001331.1:0-246 GCF_046535245.1 Paraburkholderia sp. SIMBA_030 | reverse complement strand
AAGATCGCCAATCTTAAGGACAGTAGCCAACTGTTGACCAATGGTTTTGTTATCTAGATTGTGCTTGAGCACGCGCATAGGCGTCGGTACCACCACCAATAGCAGCATCGCCAATATAGCAAATCCTGAAGTTAGCCAAAACAGCCCAGAGATACCGAGCGAGCCGACTAATAATGGACCAAAAGCAAAGGCAAGCATGATAGAGGTCGCAATCGTCAGCCCCATCGTAGCCATCGCTTTGGTACG
>NZ_JAWRXB010001330.1:0-246 GCF_046535245.1 Paraburkholderia sp. SIMBA_030 | reverse complement strand
CTGCGCAAGAGCACCTGCATCGCCTTCGGGCTGCCCGATCCGCAGACGGGCACCGAACGCCTGGTCGTCGCGATCGAGGCACGGCCGGCCGACGCCACGCCGCAGACGCGCACCGAATGCCAGCAGCTGCTCGCGTCGCGGATCGGCTTCGCCGCACAGGATCTGTGCTTCGTCGAACCCGGCTCGCTGCCGCGCACGACGAGCGGCAAGCTGCAGCGGCTGAAGTGTCGCGATCTGTATGCGACC
>NZ_JAWRXB010001329.1:0-246 GCF_046535245.1 Paraburkholderia sp. SIMBA_030 | reverse complement strand
CTTGGTACGTGCGGGGTACCAGCGGCTCGGGGTCGGCTCCTCCGTCGGCTTCCAGAGGGTCGGCATGTCGGGAAGACCGCTGTCGTCGTAGTCGCCGTCCATATGAGGAAACGGAACCGCACGGCCGGAGACCGGCTGCGACGCCTTGAGGAACACGGTCTCTTTCGGAATAGGAACGAGCGTGCTGTCAACGCCGCGCTCGAGCTCCTTCAAAAGACGAATGATCTGTCGTACGCGTGTCATGAA
>NZ_JAWRXB010001328.1:0-246 GCF_046535245.1 Paraburkholderia sp. SIMBA_030 | reverse complement strand
CGACAAGCCGGATGTGCTGGCAACCGCCTATGCGCCCGCCGCCCCGGACTACTCGCGCCAGTCGCCCTTCGATTCGATCCTCACCGACAAGAGCGCCAATGACGGCCGCTTCGTTCCGCAGATCGGTGCCAGGGATCATGCCTGGGCCGCCAGCATCCTGCCGCCGACGGTCTTTTCGGCGGCCGAGCAGCAGTGCCTGGCTTCCGGCATCTATTTCGAGGCGCGCGGCGAATCGGTGAAGGGGCA
>NZ_JAWRXB010001327.1:0-246 GCF_046535245.1 Paraburkholderia sp. SIMBA_030 | reverse complement strand
CTCGTTGAACATCGCTTCCGGGCGTACCCACAGGCCGCGCGCATGCGGCCAAAGATGCTCGTACACGACCACCGATTCCTCGGTTTCGGAGTGACGGGCGACGCCGATGTAGCGATACAGCCCGCCCTTGTAGTGACGATGCGTGGCGAGCTGTTCGGCTTCCTGTTCGGTCATGATCTGCTTTCCTTCGGCAAAAACGAAAGCGCGTATTGTATGCGCTCGCTGCGCGTCAGCGCTTCGCGTAGA
>NZ_JAWRXB010000134.1:0-380 GCF_046535245.1 Paraburkholderia sp. SIMBA_030 | reverse complement strand
ACGACAGCGACCACGATCACCCCGACGAGCAGCCACAGAACGGTCGACGGGCGTATCCCAGTTGCCCGGTAAGGTATACGTTCATGTAGGTGATCCCGATATAGCCACCGGCGGTGAGGGCGATGGCCAGCGCGGCAACGCGCAGGACCCCGATGAAGTCGGTGCGCAGAACTTCGCGTAGCGGGGTCTTCACAACGCGGTGGGTTGCGACGAGCTCTTCGAATTCGGGAGAGTCCTCGATGCGGGATCGCACGATGAAGCAGATGATGGCTAGGGGAATGGCGAGGAGGAACGGGATCCGCCAGCCCCATGCGGCCATCTGTTCAGGTGCCAGAAGGGTGCTCATCCCTCCGGCGACAGCGGCTGCAAGCACGAAACCG
>NZ_JAWRXB010001326.1:0-246 GCF_046535245.1 Paraburkholderia sp. SIMBA_030 | reverse complement strand
CGGTGGACACCGCGTCGTCCCGCATGGTCACCCCGTACAGCGCGTCAGCGACTTCCATGGTCCGTTTCTGGTGGGTAATGACGATCAACTGGCTGGATTCACGGAGTTCTTCGAAGATGGTGATCAGCCTGCCAAGGTTGGTGTCATCCAGCGCGGCTTCAACCTCGTCCATGACGTAGAAGGGCGACGGGCGGGCCTTGAAGATTGCCACCAGCAAAGCCACGGCTGTCAGGGAACGCTCACCCC
>NZ_JAWRXB010001325.1:0-246 GCF_046535245.1 Paraburkholderia sp. SIMBA_030 | reverse complement strand
AGACGGAAGAGTCTTCGGCAAAAATATTACGAAGAGGTAGATTGTTCAAAATTGAAAATTAAAGAATCTAAAGGTTTGAAAATCATCCTTCTTTAATTACAGTTTTATAGCATCATTTATTAATCATTATTCTTATTACAAATATGAAATTTTTTTCATCTTTTATACTGTCTTTATGTTCAGTATTGGGCTTTTCACAGACCATACTCTACCAGACGGAAAACACATCACGTACAGTTCAGGATC
>NZ_JAWRXB010001324.1:0-246 GCF_046535245.1 Paraburkholderia sp. SIMBA_030 | reverse complement strand
CGCCCAGCGGATCCGGCCGAACATCGCACGCTGGTACGAGGACGCAGTCTTCCCCCGGGAGATCGCCCCGGAGTTGGGTGAGCTCGGAGTCCTTGGCATGCACTTGGAGGGCTATGGCTGTCCTGGGCGCACCGCCGTCGAATATGGCCTCGCGGCCATGGAACTGGAGGCCGGTGATTCGGGGATCCGCACGTTTGTTTCGGTGCAGGGTTCCCTTGCCATGACCGCCATCCACAAGTGGGGCTC
>NZ_JAWRXB010001323.1:0-246 GCF_046535245.1 Paraburkholderia sp. SIMBA_030 | reverse complement strand
ATATGCCTTATACGACGGTAATGTCGCGTGTCACGGGTAGTACCAATATCGACCGCTTTGTAGCGTTATTAGACGATAGTATCTCTTCTAGCGCCGCAGAGACGGCCATCTCTGACTTGATAGAGAGTCGGCATGGTAAAGATGACTTTGAGTTGCGCAATTCAGACTCTATTCGTCAAACGATCGAGTCGACGACAGGTACGATGACCCTACTTATCTCATCAGTCGCGGTCATTTCATTAATCG
>NZ_JAWRXB010001322.1:0-246 GCF_046535245.1 Paraburkholderia sp. SIMBA_030 | reverse complement strand
ACAGCGCCATTGAGGTTACTGCGGCAATCAACACGTGCAACTTGGCCATTACGACACCCTTTTTCAGTGAAGCGGTTTACTGAACTTTAGGCCATGCGGCCATTGCGTAGCTGCGGGCTAAGCTAGTTTGGACATGCCCCAGCCATCCGGAGCCCGCCGATGGACCCTTCCAAACCTGCACAGCCCTCTGTCTCCGAGCCTTCCGAACACGTCGACCATCTCAGGTTTCACCGCGCCCATGCGCAC
>NZ_JAWRXB010001321.1:0-246 GCF_046535245.1 Paraburkholderia sp. SIMBA_030 | reverse complement strand
ACCACACCGACTGGACCGCGAACACCCGCATCGCCGCGCTGGCCGATCGCTATCGCGTGATCCTCGTGATGCCCGACGGCGGCCACGAAAGCTGGTACATCGACAGCCCGTTCGACTCGGGCAGCCGCTACGAAACCTTCGTCGGCGACGAAGTCGTGTCCTATGTCGACATGCACTTCCGGACGATCGCGACCAAGCGCGCGCGCGCGATCACCGGCCTCAGCATGGGCGGCTTCGGCGCGCTGC
>NZ_JAWRXB010001320.1:0-246 GCF_046535245.1 Paraburkholderia sp. SIMBA_030 | reverse complement strand
CCACAAGACGCGCATGACGATCAAGAGTCAGACGCATAAGGGAGATGGCTACAACGAACTGCGCTTCGAGGACGAAAAGAATCAGGAGGAGATTTACGTCCACGCACAGAAGGATCAGAACGTTCACGTCAATCACGACGAGAGCACGTTTGTCGGCAATGACCGCAAGGAAAAAGTCGAGCACGATGAAACGATCGACATCGGACATGACCGTACGGAAAGCGTAGGCAACGATGAACAGGTGAG
>NZ_JAWRXB010001319.1:0-247 GCF_046535245.1 Paraburkholderia sp. SIMBA_030 | reverse complement strand
AGCTCGTAAGCACGCCCTTGAGGGCTATAACAAATGATTTTACTAGAGTGTAGATAATCCATCAGCTCATTAATAGTAGAGACTGCTGCTGAGAAATCAGGACTATTTTCATTCAGATTGTCTTCATCGACCAAATCTTTCATGTTGCGCAATGATGCTTGGATAACCGATTGACTCACATCAGATGCGTGCTCTGCCCCGATGACACCAAGTCTTGCAGCGCTTTGCATTTGCTTGGTCAATATAG
>NZ_JAWRXB010000133.1:0-381 GCF_046535245.1 Paraburkholderia sp. SIMBA_030 | reverse complement strand
AGCTTCCTTTCGTTGAGTGAAGGGGTGACCATGAGCGTGCAATCGGCACCAACGATCATGCTCGCTCGACGCTGCCCTGTAGTGTCGTAGAAGACCACGCCGGACCCTCCGGCATTGTTTAGGAGCAGATGGTCGGAAGCTCCTCCGGTCCGATCTATCTTGACATCCGCCCCTTGTCGTCGATTCCGAGTATAAATGTCGGTGCCTCAGGCGCAATGTTCTCGAACGAAAGCGAAGGGCGACCCTCGCGGTCAAGCGAAAACGCCGCCCCAGACGCCGCCGTCCGTCGGCGCTGCGATGGTCGCCAAAACCAATCCGGAGCGGAGATGGCAAAAACATTGCGATGGTGTTCGCCAACCCCGGAGAAATCGATCCTATGCC
>NZ_JAWRXB010001318.1:0-247 GCF_046535245.1 Paraburkholderia sp. SIMBA_030 | reverse complement strand
AGCCCGATAATGATGCCTCTGGCTGTTGCACCCGGTGTCACTTCTATGCCCGAATATTCCGTGCCGTTGAGCGTATAGGCCGCCTGATTCCGGTTGTCGATCAAACCGGCCGCCATATAGATCAGCGAGGACTTCGAGAGGAAGTATTCATACGACAGGCCAACCTGCTGTGCGTTGTTGCCGTTGCCGGTGCGGTCGTGCAAATACCCGTACATCACGGCAATCTCGTTGGCGGGATTGAAGAGAT
>NZ_JAWRXB010001317.1:0-247 GCF_046535245.1 Paraburkholderia sp. SIMBA_030 | reverse complement strand
AGACGTTTTTGCTCATTACAGCGAAATCACTGGTTCAGGTTTCAAAACTTTGGCTGAAGGCCAAGAAGTTGAGTTCACTGTAACTCAAGGCCAAAAAGGCCCACAAGCACATAACATCGTTGCTATCTAATTTGTCTTTATAGACAGATAGATGAATAGATGTAGAAAAGCGAACCTTCGGGTTCGTTTTTTTTCGTCTATGTTTTAGCATTTAGAGACTTGGTATTTACAGCATTAGTGTTTAGAG
>NZ_JAWRXB010001316.1:0-247 GCF_046535245.1 Paraburkholderia sp. SIMBA_030 | reverse complement strand
CGTCTCGGCAGCCCAGGCTGGCGCCATCGAAGACGCGGTCAAGCGCGGCACCCTGAAAGTGGGCATGGACCCAACCTACATGCCGTTCCAGATGACCAACAAGCGTGGCGAGATCATCGGCTTCGAGGTCGATATCCTCAAGGCCATGGCCAAGTCCATGCGCGTCAAGCTGGAGACCGTCTCCACCGCCTATGACGGCATCATCCCGGCCCTGCTGACCAACAAGTTCGACATGATCGGCAGCGGC
>NZ_JAWRXB010001315.1:0-247 GCF_046535245.1 Paraburkholderia sp. SIMBA_030 | reverse complement strand
CCAGCTCGTACCAGGTGCCTTGGTAGCGTTGCAGGTCGACCTGCTGCGTGGTGGGGGGCGTCTTGTGTTCGTCGTTGGACCCGGCGCAACCGATCAGGGCAAGGGTCATGCAGGAAAGCAACAGTGCCGAGCGCATCGCCATGGCGAACCCCCTTGAAGCGGATGGGGACTTACTGTGATTCGATGCTGGGTAGGGGGAAAAGTTGTATCGGGTTGGGTGTGGGATGTTTGTCTTTAGGATTGCAGC
>NZ_JAWRXB010001314.1:0-247 GCF_046535245.1 Paraburkholderia sp. SIMBA_030 | reverse complement strand
ATACAAGAAGTCAGATTAATCGACGTATAATCAATGACATCAGAGGGATTGAGCGCTTTTTCGGTTCTTGTTTTTTAACTCAAATTGTCTATATTAATCCCGTTTGTATGAGTAAAAATGAAGTTAAATAGTCCGATTATCATCCTATATTACATAAACACTAGTGAAGTTAGCAGTTTTATAGGTTTCTCCTTGCTTTTAGGATAGTAGACTAGGTCATAGCGCAAATTGACTGGCCAAATAATAT
>NZ_JAWRXB010001313.1:0-247 GCF_046535245.1 Paraburkholderia sp. SIMBA_030 | reverse complement strand
GATCAGCATGCTGCCGATGCCGGAGATGACGGTATAGCCAAGCACGCGGCGGATATCGCTCTCGGCCAGCGCCCCCAGCGCGCCCGACAGGACGGTGGCAGCGCCGAGGATGGCGATCAGCAGACTGAGCTCCTCGCGCTCGACCGGCATCAGCATGATCATCACGCGGATCAGCGCGTAGATGCCGACCTTGGTGAGCAGGCCGGCAAACAGCGCCGACACGACGGTTCGCGGCGTGTGATAGGAG
>NZ_JAWRXB010001312.1:0-247 GCF_046535245.1 Paraburkholderia sp. SIMBA_030 | reverse complement strand
CACACAGCGCGGCCACGCTCAACGCGAATGCGGGACGCGCACCGAATCGCGCCGCGAATCCGCTCATCACGCGAGAAACACAGCGCGAGCCAATTCGAGCGGATTGATAAAACGGGCTTAAAGCGAATTGAAAGAATTGACGCGTCTTCGATATCGGCATTGCGGCGAGCGCCATGATGCTTATTTGAATCGACAAGTCTCTCTTGCCGAAAATCGAGATATCTTATCGGATATATCGAATGACGAC
>NZ_JAWRXB010001311.1:0-247 GCF_046535245.1 Paraburkholderia sp. SIMBA_030 | reverse complement strand
CTGCAACGGACGGGAACCGATGGCCAGTCGACCCCGTCAAGCAATGGGTTGGTTCAAACTCGTCTCACTTCCCGAAACCACCAGGCCGGATTGCCTGCGTGTCCCGGTTCGAGACCATCCTCTTGAAGAACCCATTACCCAAAAGCCGTTTTCACGCGGCTTTTGGGTAATTCGTTCCAGAAAACGGCAAATGGGAGACGGCAAACGCCGCCTCCCAGATGCAGTTCAAGATTACTTGACGTCGGCC
>NZ_JAWRXB010000132.1:0-382 GCF_046535245.1 Paraburkholderia sp. SIMBA_030 | reverse complement strand
CGTGGCGGTTCCAGGCGCCATCATCCAGATCCTGCTTGCGACACTGCTTGGCGTGGCGCTCTGCACCTATTGGGGCTGGAGCCTGGGAGCCGGGATCGTTTTCGGCCTCAGCCTCTCGGTCGCCAGTACCGTCGTGCTTCTGAAAGCCCTGGAAGAGCGAAATCTCATCAACACGGCCAGCGCCCGCGTCGCGATCGGCTGGCTGATCGTCGAAGATCTGGCAATGGTGCTGGCGCTCGTCCTGCTTCCTGCGCTCGCCGAGTTGCTGGGCGGCCACGCGAGGGATGCAGTCGCTCATGGCGCGGGCCTGCCCCTGCCGCTGACGATCGCACTGACGTTGGTGAAAGTCGCCGCCTTCGCCATCATGGCCGTCGTGCTCGGC
>NZ_JAWRXB010001310.1:0-247 GCF_046535245.1 Paraburkholderia sp. SIMBA_030 | reverse complement strand
ACTCTCCAGCAGCTTCTGGCTGTCGAGCCCGGTGTTCGGCCCCAGGTCCCAGTCGACTTTCAGCGCATCGCGCCCCAGCTTCGCGGCCCAGTAATGATCGGCAATTACCGCCACGCCCGTGGGCACCTGCACCACTTTATGCACGCCCGGTACCGCCAGCGCTTCTGCGCCTTCGAAGGATTTGACGCTGCCGCCGAACACCGGCGAGCGGGCGACCATGGCGGTCATCAAGCCGTCGAACTGCACG
>NZ_JAWRXB010001309.1:0-247 GCF_046535245.1 Paraburkholderia sp. SIMBA_030 | reverse complement strand
ACCAAGGACAAGCCGATGATGCCGGCCAACAGTCCGAGCCGGAGCTGATCCCCACCAAGGGTGGCGGAAATCTGCTCCTGTGACTGGATATCAAAGCTGATGGGCAACGCACCGTAGCGCAACTGGTCCGAGAGCGCTTTGGCGGAGGCTTGGGTGAAGTTGCCGGTAATTTGGGGCCTGCCGTCAGAAATCACTGCCAACGCGCGCGGTGCCGAGATGACTTTGTCGTCAAGGACGATCGCGAACT
>NZ_JAWRXB010001308.1:0-247 GCF_046535245.1 Paraburkholderia sp. SIMBA_030 | reverse complement strand
CCTGGTCGGCTGCTGCCCTAGCGGCACGGCTTCGAACGTGATGGTCTGGCTGTCCAAGGGCGACCTGGCGCTGGCGGTGGCGATTGCCGCCGTCACCACCCTGCTCGCCCCGCTGCTGACCCCGGCGTTGATCTGGTTCCTGGCCTCGGCCTGGCTGCCGGTCTCGTTCATGGACATGTTCTGGTCGATCCTGCAGCTGGTCATGCTGCCGATCGTGCTCGGCGTGCTGGCCCAGCGCCTGCTGGGC
>NZ_JAWRXB010001307.1:0-247 GCF_046535245.1 Paraburkholderia sp. SIMBA_030 | reverse complement strand
CAAGCTGGCCGGTTTCCCGGCACTCGCAGGACTTCGGGGCGTTCAGCCGCAGCAGACGCAGGGCGGCCGGAGTGACACGCAGCGCGGCACGGGCCGCGCGTTTTATTTGCGGGGCCGAACCCCGTCCTTGCGGTTGCTCCGCGCCGCGCTTTCGTGATACAAAGCCGGTCCTCCCAGCCTTCCGTAATGCCGCGTGCGACGTGCCGCGCGGCGTTGCCATGACCCCCGCCATGAGCCCCGCCTTGAC
>NZ_JAWRXB010001306.1:0-247 GCF_046535245.1 Paraburkholderia sp. SIMBA_030 | reverse complement strand
GTACCGGTGTCGGTAAATCGGTGTTGCTGGGCATGATGACGCGCTTCACCGAAGCCGACATTATCGTCGTCGGGCTGATCGGTGAGCGGGGTCGAGAAGTTAAAGAATTCATCGAGCACATTCTCGGTGAAGAAGGGCTCAAGCGTTCCGTGGTCGTGGCGTCGCCGGCGGACGATGCGCCGCTGATGCGTCTGCGCGCGGCGATGTACTGCACGCGTATCGCCGAATATTTTCGCGACAAAGGCAA
>NZ_JAWRXB010001305.1:0-247 GCF_046535245.1 Paraburkholderia sp. SIMBA_030 | reverse complement strand
CCGTGGTCCGATCACCTTAAACCGTAACTTTGGTTTTGCGTGGGGTGTGAATGGATTCCTATTGTTCAATGCACTTGGCAAACTTGGTAGTGAAACGGTTCAGTCCATGCGCAAACGCGTGGCAGAAGAAATTACCACCACCTTTGCGAGCAGCTATACGCATGAAGTGACCCTAGAAGAAGCGCTACAGTTAAAATCAATCGCCGCTTATGGCAAACAGGCGACTGGTGAGAAATACTTAATCAAG
>NZ_JAWRXB010001304.1:0-247 GCF_046535245.1 Paraburkholderia sp. SIMBA_030 | reverse complement strand
CCAGGGACGGGTACAGCACCCCAAGTGCCGTACCCGTCCCTGGGCCCGTAGCCAGGTAGGAGCCTAAGGCTTGGCTGAAGGCGTCGCTGACGGCGTGGCCGAAGGCTGGCTCAACTTGGTCTGTATGGCCTTAGCTGCCTTCTGGATCTTGTCGCCGTAACCTCCGTTGAGGGCAGTGTCCTTGATCTTGGTCGCGTCACTATCACGTTCGGACGCCGCCGCCGCTTCGAGCGTCTTGAGATCGGTC
>NZ_JAWRXB010001303.1:0-247 GCF_046535245.1 Paraburkholderia sp. SIMBA_030 | reverse complement strand
CGAAGCTTTCCAGCCCCTCGGACAGCCAGTGGTAGCGGCGGGCCTGCCTGTTGTCGCCGTTCATCCCCTGCTGAACCACCACCCACTTGCCGTCGTCGGTGACGATGAAGCCGTGCAGATAGAGATCGAAACCATCCTGCAGGGCAGCGCTATCGACCTTCGCGACCAGGCGGCTTGTCTGCGCCAGCGAGATCCCGTCGATACCGACGCGATTGCCGATCGCGGCAAGCTCGTCCGGCGTGCGCCG
>NZ_JAWRXB010001302.1:0-247 GCF_046535245.1 Paraburkholderia sp. SIMBA_030 | reverse complement strand
GCAGGCTCGGAATCGCCGCGCCGCTGAAGCGCAACTGGCCGTACGGATCGTCCTCGATGATCGCGCAGCCATGACGCTGCGAGAGTTCGACCAGGCGGATACGCTGCGCGAGCGGCATCGTGTAGCCGGTCGGATTCGCGAAATTCGGCGTCAGGTAGATCGCCTTGACGCCGCCGCGCTTCAGTTCGCGTTCGACCTGGTCGAGATCGAGCCCGTCCGGGCCGCCGTTGATGCCGTCGATCCGGGC
>NZ_JAWRXB010001301.1:0-247 GCF_046535245.1 Paraburkholderia sp. SIMBA_030 | reverse complement strand
CTGCCTCCAGGAAGCGGCTCAAGGGAGATGCCGCTCGTCTTCGTCTTGTATAGCGAAAAGTAGTCTTGAAACGCGCGCGCCACCACTAAAAATGAAACCGCGTACCGATACTTTTTTGCATTCGGGTAAGTCCCGACGGGCCGAAGGTCAAGAATGATGCAATGCAAAAGAGCCCGATGAAGCGCGCCACGAAGCATGTATCGACGCGATTCGTGATGCGTTGCAGCCATGCCCCGCCGCGCCGCGC
>NZ_JAWRXB010001300.1:0-247 GCF_046535245.1 Paraburkholderia sp. SIMBA_030 | reverse complement strand
ATGGCTGCCTTTGATCAGGCGAATGCCATAAGGCGAAGGCAGATGCATCCCGTCGTCGAAGAACTGTTTCACCCACGGGCCGGTGGCGTTAACCAGGCCGCGCGCTTGCCAGCTATATTTTTTGCCGGTATCGATATCTTCCGCTTCCACAATCCACAGGCCGTTTTCGCGACGAGCAGAAGTAGCACGAGTACGAGTAAGCACTTCGCCGCCTTTACGCACCACCATCTGGGCGTTGGCGAGCACC
>NZ_JAWRXB010001299.1:0-247 GCF_046535245.1 Paraburkholderia sp. SIMBA_030 | reverse complement strand
CCGACAACAGTTCACAAGCCTGCACAATGCAAACAGATGTCCTGAAAGACTTCATCGCAAGTGACGACTACCGTGTCATGATCTACACGCACGATCATTGTCAAGCCGCATAACAGGAGACCTCACATGGCAGCAAAACCCAAAACCTGCGGTGGTATCGCGGCTGCGGTGCATCAGGCGGCGAGCGATCTGCATAAAGTTGGCGTAATCACTGACGCGCGGATGGCGAAGTACAACGCACTGTGCC
>NZ_JAWRXB010001298.1:0-247 GCF_046535245.1 Paraburkholderia sp. SIMBA_030 | reverse complement strand
CACCCACGCCAACCTGGTAGCCAACATGCTCCAGGTGCTGGCGTGTTTCTCGCAGCACGGGCCAGACGGGCAGAAGATGATCAAGGAAGGCCAGGAGGTGATGATCGCGCCGCTGCCGCTGTACCACATCTACGCGTTTACCGCGAACTGCATGTGCATGATGGTCACAGGCAACCACAACGTGCTGATTACCAACCCACGCGACATCGCCGGTTTCGTCAAGGAGCTGGGCAAGTGGCGTTTTTCC
>NZ_JAWRXB010001297.1:0-247 GCF_046535245.1 Paraburkholderia sp. SIMBA_030 | reverse complement strand
ATATCTAGCGCCAACATTACTGTTGTTAAATTTTTGCACATGCAGTCTAGTATAAGTAATTGTGTACCGTATAAACACTTGCTAAGGCGTAATTTATAGACCATTAAATCGACCTATAAATTACGCTCAGAACACACCATAGAATAGTAACCCCAATCAGTCTTGATTGGGATTATAATTTCTTAACGCTGCAATACGATCATCCAATGTTGGATGTGAGCGGAATAGGTTGGCAATACTAAATCCC
>NZ_JAWRXB010000131.1:0-384 GCF_046535245.1 Paraburkholderia sp. SIMBA_030 | reverse complement strand
TGAAGTGATAGACCGCGTTCAGCTCGTAGTTCGAGAAGTTCGCGCCCTCGCCGTTCGCCGCGATGCCGAGGCTGTTCGCGCCGTTGATCGTATCGAGTCCGCCGAGTTGCGTGCGCGTCCACACGAAACCCACGCGCGCGTTGCCCGCGAGCCAGTTCACGCCCGCGTCGGAAATGCGCTGCTGCGCGGCGATGAAGGTGC
The DNA here is from genome assembly GCF_046535245.1 of Paraburkholderia sp. SIMBA_030. Lineage (NCBI taxonomy): Bacteria > Pseudomonadati > Pseudomonadota > Betaproteobacteria > Burkholderiales > Burkholderiaceae > Paraburkholderia > Paraburkholderia sp. SIMBA_030. The sequence goes on along the minus strand of NZ_JAWRXB010000131.1, from coordinate 183 downwards.
GCTCGGTCAGCGTGATCGCGCCATTCGTGTTGCTGCTGCCGCCGTTGTTCGCCTGGAGATAGCCTGCCGCGAACAGCAGCGAACCCGTGTCGTACGACGCGCCGAGGCTGTAGACGCGGTTGTCGTCGAAGCCGCCCGCTTCGTTCGAGAAACCGTAGAGCGCGCCGAACTTCACGCCGCCGT
>NZ_JAWRXB010001296.1:0-247 GCF_046535245.1 Paraburkholderia sp. SIMBA_030 | reverse complement strand
CGCCGCGCCTGAGGGCAACTCGGCGCTATGCCGGCAGTTGGGTGCCAACCTCGCGCGCCTGCATCAGTTGCGTCCGCCGCAACCGGGGCTGGCGTTTCTGCCCGCTGCAGCGCCTGACGCGGTGCAGGCCAGCGTCGATCAGTACCGTAGCTTTCTGGATGCCTTGCCAGGTAGCCATCCGACACTGGAGTGGGGCTTGCGCTGGTGCGAGCTGAACAAGCCTGCGCCCTTGCCCGCGTGCCTGATC
>NZ_JAWRXB010001295.1:0-247 GCF_046535245.1 Paraburkholderia sp. SIMBA_030 | reverse complement strand
GCCCCCACCGGACGAACCGGTCAGCGCCCCGACGGTGGCAGTTACCGCGGATACCGTGCCGGACACGGGAGCTGTCAGGTTGCAGTCGGCGAGGTTCGCTTGGGCCGTCTGTACAGCGAGCCGGGCACTGGTGACGTTCGTGGCGCCCGCCGAGGCCGCAGAGTTTTGGGCATTTCCGAGCGCCGTTGTTGCGGAAGCGACCTGTTGTTTATCTTTCAGCTGGGTGCTGGCAGCTTGGTTTTGTGCC
>NZ_JAWRXB010001294.1:0-247 GCF_046535245.1 Paraburkholderia sp. SIMBA_030 | reverse complement strand
CGAAAATATCGGAATTGACTGCCGGCAGGAGGGATTGGGTTTTGAAACCCATAAAACGAAGATTGTCATTGAGATTTGACAATGATTTACAAAATCCCTTCACGCTTATCTCGATAATGCCGCCTCGTGTCGGACGGAAGCCAACCACACGCTGCCTTTTGTATCCGCCACGTCGTCTGTTCCCTTTGCAATTCTCACGGAAAACGTCATGAAAAAATCCCTCCTGAGCGCGGTCGCACTCGCAGCC
>NZ_JAWRXB010001293.1:0-247 GCF_046535245.1 Paraburkholderia sp. SIMBA_030 | reverse complement strand
CAGTAGTACCATTTGTAATAAAAGTACGATTCCTTGAAATAAAAATACAAAACGTAACGATTTAACAGGATGCCGGTTTGCCATTTTCCCACCTGCTATGTTTCCAATTGCCACGGCAACCCCGTAAACTAAAAGTAACAATGAAATAGATCCTGATGAATACCCGCTAATTTCTTGGAGAATAGGAGCGAGATAGGTAAACAAAGCAAAGGTTCCGCCAAATCCTAGAGCAGTCATTAATAATGCC
>NZ_JAWRXB010001292.1:0-247 GCF_046535245.1 Paraburkholderia sp. SIMBA_030 | reverse complement strand
ATCAACAAATTTTGTAAATCGGTTATGAATTCTTCCTTACTAGGTATATTGCTCACATCATAATATCGTCCACATATATGTCCTAGTTCATATCCTCTAGCAAGATCACCATTACCCTTTAAATCAATATTTAAAAGATTCATGTTTCTAGGTATAGTATTTAATTTTCCTCTAATTATAGAAGCTGTTTTTTTTATTTTTTCCTTCCCTAGCTTTGTTCCATATTTATCTTTAAAATATGTCCAAC
>NZ_JAWRXB010001291.1:0-247 GCF_046535245.1 Paraburkholderia sp. SIMBA_030 | reverse complement strand
AGTTTTTCCGCTCGCTAGGCAAGGAATGGTTTGATGATCAAGAAGACATTGCCAAAGATACAGGATGCGACGTTAGCACGGTGAAGGGATTCATCAAGTTGCTAGTGGATCACGGTTACCTGTTAGTTGAACGTAAGAAGCTACGCGGCTTTGTGCACTCGAATAGTTACAAGATCGTTACTTCCCTACAACTACATAATAAACACGTATCTGTAAGCGCTCCCGTGCAACCTTCTAGCGATGTTAG
>NZ_JAWRXB010001290.1:0-247 GCF_046535245.1 Paraburkholderia sp. SIMBA_030 | reverse complement strand
ATCGACCCTGCTCTATCTGCTTCGGTTATCTTAACGACCGTCACGGATATCGTCGGCTTTATGTCCTTTTTAGGATTGGCTAGCGTACTGATACTATAGCTGATTGCTGAATTGCTGAATTGCTGAATTGCTGAATAATTAAAATATAGAATTGTTATTTGTATAAAAATGTCGAATAAGACTTATTTAGACCATAGTTCAAGGCCTTAGTTTAAAATCATAATTTAAAAACCATCAAATCGTTAAG
>NZ_JAWRXB010001289.1:0-247 GCF_046535245.1 Paraburkholderia sp. SIMBA_030 | reverse complement strand
ACTGCCTATGTGTAGCTCTCAACTGCTCTATAGCTGTTAAAAAATAAGAAAATGATATTATAAATAATAAGTAGTGATAGATAATAATAAATTAAGGATAAAACAATGACTACATCTGATAATGAAAGCCAAGAAATAGAAGACAAAAAACTGTCTGTGAAGAACGTAGCGGCGAATGATATCTCATCTACCAGTGATGAGCTGATAGGTTGGATCAATTCAAGACGCAGCATGGGCAATCTAGATG
>NZ_JAWRXB010001288.1:0-248 GCF_046535245.1 Paraburkholderia sp. SIMBA_030 | reverse complement strand
CAATCGACCAAACGTTTCCAAATCTTCGCAACAATCTTGCAATCTCTTTGATGCTTATCAATTCTGAGAGAAGCGAGATCGATTGGCTTCTCGAAGAAGCCGTTGCGGCCGATCCGAACGACAGTCGGGCATGGGTCAACCTCGCGTTGCTGCGTCCGACCGACATCGATCTTGCGCGACCTCATGACGCAGCCCGGCGGGCCGTCGCGCTCGCGCCGCACGACCCGCTCGCGCTCAACAACTACGCG
>NZ_JAWRXB010001287.1:0-248 GCF_046535245.1 Paraburkholderia sp. SIMBA_030 | reverse complement strand
ATCAGGCGCGTCGACATGGGCGAATGCCTCGCGCATGTCGCCGTGCCATTTGTGCAAGGCCCCGAAGGGCAATGCGATCAGCGTATCGTCGTTGGGTTTGCTCATGCCCCGCAGTCTAGCGGGAGAACCGACGCCGGGTAACCGCCGATTGATCGAACTCATTGCCCGACGTACTGGCCGCTTTTCTCAAGCTCGGCCGCCACTTCAAGAATGCACACCCGCAGGATCTCGACGATTTCATCGACCTG
>NZ_JAWRXB010001286.1:0-248 GCF_046535245.1 Paraburkholderia sp. SIMBA_030 | reverse complement strand
CGGACGGCGACGACGCGATCGTTGCCTCAACGATCGGCCTGCGCTGGTCGGCGGACTGGCCGCAGGGCGATCTCCCGGTGACGGTCTCCGGCATGTTCGGCTGGCGGCGTCTCGCCGGCTACACCGGTGGTATCGGTGATGTAGGCGCCTTCCCCCGAAGATATGACGCGGGTGGGTGTTTCGCCGCGGGCGTGCATGCCCATATGCGTCGAGGGATGGAAAAAGTGGTCGCGGTCCCAGGCGTTGAG
>NZ_JAWRXB010001285.1:0-248 GCF_046535245.1 Paraburkholderia sp. SIMBA_030 | reverse complement strand
CCAACAACCGCGCTTACAGCGCCGGCGCATCGTACAACTGGGGCGGCCTGAATGTCGGCGCAGCGTACCTGCAACTGAACAACAACGGCGCGACGGGCGCGGCTGCGGCGTTCAACGCCGGCGGCGCAGTGTCGAGCGACAACACCTTCTTCGCTAGCCGTCAGCAGACGTGGGGCGCGGGCGCGAGCTACGCGTTCGGTCCGGCAACCGTGGGTCTCGTGTACTCGCAGACGAACCTGTCGGGCCTC
>NZ_JAWRXB010001284.1:0-248 GCF_046535245.1 Paraburkholderia sp. SIMBA_030 | reverse complement strand
CTGTCTATCGATGCTGCGGGTACACCAAAGCTGATTAGTATTCGTAAGCTGAATTATAAGGGTGAAGCGGGCGCAGTTGATGCGAAAGGTGTTATCGACTTACGTAAAAATATCGGCTGGAATATAGATGGCCGTTTTGATCAGTTTAACTTGGGTTACTTCTTACCCAATAATCCAGCGATAATCACAGGCGATCTAAAAACCAGTGGCGAATGGCAAAATGCACCAAAGAACAGTAAAAATACTGC
>NZ_JAWRXB010001283.1:0-248 GCF_046535245.1 Paraburkholderia sp. SIMBA_030 | reverse complement strand
CTTGCTTGTCAGGAAATGCAAAATAAGGCATTATATGCTACAAGACAGCTAGCAAAACGTCAGTACACATGGCTAAGAAAGGTAATGCAATTGCCTAGCGCATCATCAAGTGGGATTGCAGAATCTGAGAACAAGGCTGATACTAGCAGTCGTATGATATTACAAACGTTTGAAACTATGGCCGAAGCACGAGAGTACTTGTCTTAAAGTGCAATGATAGCCAACACAATTAGTTTCAAAAATTGACA
>NZ_JAWRXB010001282.1:0-248 GCF_046535245.1 Paraburkholderia sp. SIMBA_030 | reverse complement strand
TAAAAAATATGATCCTAAGGATGTTTTTCCTGGGCAACTGCATATGTTGGGGAGTTTTGGGCTTTTCAGTATTGATACACTAACAGTCCGCAGGGATTCTTTAATCAAGAAAATGAACCCTTTATTCAAATCGCATTTAAGGCTTCATGAAGATACGGAATTCCTGTTCCGTCTTTCTTATTACCTCGATCTCTATCCCGGAATTTTAGATAAGGCTGTTGCCATAAGAGGAGTACACGAAAACAATA
>NZ_JAWRXB010001281.1:0-248 GCF_046535245.1 Paraburkholderia sp. SIMBA_030 | reverse complement strand
CATCGTCGCGCACGCCGAGCCTTTGAAAGCGAACGTGATTCACTGGTGGACCTCGGGCGGCGAGTCAGCCGCGATTCGCCAGTTCGCCGATGCGTATAACAAAGCCGGCGGCCAGTGGGTCGATAACGCGGTCGCAGGCGCGGACCAGGCGCGCTCCACGGCGATCAACCGCATTGTCGGCGGCGATCCACCCACGGCCGCGCAGTTCAATACGTCGAAGCAGTTTCATGACCTGATCGATCAGGGAC
>NZ_JAWRXB010001280.1:0-248 GCF_046535245.1 Paraburkholderia sp. SIMBA_030 | reverse complement strand
GCCAGGCAGCTGATCCAGCAAAAGCGCTTGCCGCCGTAGTCGCCGAACTCGCCTGACCCAACACCGAAGATCAAAATGTAGGAGTGAGCCTGCTCGCGATTGCGGTCTATCAGTCGACATCATCATTGACTGATACACCGCTATCGCGAGCAGGCTCACTCCTACAGTAGTTTTGTGGTGTCTGGTAAGAGTGGGTTAAACCTTCAATACCAACTTCCCGAAATTCTCGCCGCTGAACAATTTCATCA
>NZ_JAWRXB010001279.1:0-248 GCF_046535245.1 Paraburkholderia sp. SIMBA_030 | reverse complement strand
GTATTGGCATTGGCAGACAATATCCTACCGCAAGTTACTCGCACCAAATCTAACCTTAAACGCTTAGCACATGGTCAAGCAGGCAGATTACGCCTAGCATCAGAGTGCCACAGCTGCTTTGATTGGCTGATGCCGATACTCAACCACTATCGCCGTGAATGGTCGGATGTTGAGCTAGACTTTGCCACAGGGTTTGAGCCTGAGCCGCATCATCTACTTATGGAAGGTGATATTGATCTGCTTATCAC